>DATCRI010000010.1 GCA_036569045.1 Chthoniobacterales bacterium
GGATGCCGGCCGCGAGGGCAACGCCACCCGCCACGAGACCGGCGACCAGCAGATGGTTCAGCCGGTTGAGGACCTCGCTCGCAGCAATGTCGACACCGAGCAGCCCGACGGGCTGACCCGCGGCGTTGACGATCGGCGCATTGGCGCTCAGCCACGTTCCGAACTCATCTTTGCTGAAGGCCTTCTCCACGTAGGGTCGATCGAGATGCAGCGCCTCGCCGTTCTCGAATTCCACCGGCGTGCCGAAGGGCGAATGATCCTCACCCGCTGGCTCGGCGTCCACGACGTAGATCCACGGCCCGTGGTCCTGCGGCCTCATCGTATAGACGAACCGCACGTGGACATCGCCGCGGCGGTTGGCGTCGCGGATTGCCCGCAATTGCTTCTGGACGAGTCCGTAGTCAGCCCCGGCTTCGTCGGCGGAGGTGCGAATGCGTTCGTGCGCCTCGACGTCGATGGCGCCAGCCGCGGTGGCCGCGATGGAGAGCGCCTGGCTCTGGATCTGTCGGAAAAGGATCTCTCGCGAGCCGAGAAAGGAAACCGCCACGATGACCGCAGCGGTAAACCCCGCCAGCACGGAGAGGGCAAGGGCAAGCTGGGTCCGGACACGCATGGCGCCGGTTTACCAAGCCCGCCGGTGCGCCGCGAGAACGAAGGGTCCGAAAGATTTTCAGGGCTGGAACTGTGCCGCGACCGGGTTGTGGTCGCTCGAAGCCGTGCCGTCCGCGACGGAGACCTTCAAAAGCTTCAACCCGCTATAAAGAATGTGGTCGAAGGTTCCATCCGGAAACTCGTGCGCCGCGGGAATGGTGATGCGTTTCCCATGCGGGAGATTCTTGAAGGCCCACTCGAGGGCAGACGCGCGCAGCATCGGGATCGTGTGGTCCTTCGCGTAACGGCTGTCGTCAGGATCGGAATTGAAGTCGCCACCTACGACCACGCCCGTTCCTCCGCGTGGCCCATAGAGCGCGGTCATCTCCCTGATGTGGGCGATGAGTTGCCTCGCCGCCTCCTCGCGCGGCGCGACGTTCGCATCGATGCCTCCGAGGTTGCTCTTGAAATGAACGGAGTAGGCCAGCAAGAGGCGACCACCCGGCAACTGCAACGCGGCAAAGGCATAGCCCCGCGGCGGAAGATCCGGTCCGAGCGTCGGCTTCCACTCGGAATACCACGCGGAGTCCGCCGGCAGCTTCGAGGCAACCACGAGATTCTGCGGCCGGGTCGTGAACGCACTGACGGTATGGACCTTCAACCCCGGCACCACGGAGCAAAGCTCCTCGGCGGCTTTCCAATCGGCGACTTCCTGGAGAAGCAGGACGTCCGGGTTCAAGGCCTTCACGATGGCCTGCGCCTTTTTCATCTGGGCGGCCTTGGCCCGCTCCGTGGCATTCGGCCGACCGCCGGGCAGCCACTTCGTATTCCACGTCACGACCGTTAACGGAGCGGCGGGAAGATTTGCGGCGAGAAGGAGCCAGCAACCGAGAGCGAGAAGAAAGCGCATGGGGAGATACATCCCGAGCACGTTCCGCGCCTTGCCGACCGGGAACAACGGGCGAATCGTCGCAACTGTTCGCTGGAGGAAACGACAATCGCGCGCCGAGGGAATCGGCGCGCGATGGGAGTGACTGCGGACTGCCGTTACTGGACAATCACCTTCACACGCTGGGGCGCGCTGATGTGCTGGGTATTGTCGTAGGCGCGAACCACGATGCGGTTGACGCCTTTGCGAAGTTTGCCGGTGGATTTCCAATTCGCGGTGCCCTTCGCTTTGCGAACGCGACCATTGGTCTTCACCGTCACACTCGTGACCTGCTGGTCATCGGCTGCGGTGCCGCTGATCTTCAAACGAGCATTCACGCTCTGGCGCTTCTTGATGCGGACCGTCGGGGCGTTATCGACTTTCTTCCCGGCGGAGGTCGTCACCGGAGTCACCGACACGTTCGAGACGGACAGCAGCGGCGTCTCCAGGGTTTGGAGAACCGGATCCACCACTTCGTCCACGGTATTCAGAATGAAGGTGATCGGCTGCGTGAGGTCACCGCCGAGGACGCCTCCAACCACTCCGCCGGTCGCGTCATTGATCGCCTCGATGAGATCCGCTGCAGGAATGGAGCCGAGAACAGTGCCATTCGCATCGACGACCTGCAGGACATCCGATGTGAGTCCATCCAGCGTGGTCAACAGCGAGCTCACCGCCGAAGTCGAGAGATCGAGACTCACCTCGTAGCTGCTGTTCGGGAGCAGGGTGACGTTCAACGTCTGGTTTGTCAGGAGCAGTGCTTGCGCATGGCACGCCAGAAGCAATGAGGCGAAGACGGCCACGAGAGACGTCGTCCCTTTCCGTCGTCCCAGAAGGAAGCCGATGAGGGCCGGGCAGAAACGGGGGGACTCGATGTTGGGAGGAGTGGGAGTTTTCATGGTGTTGTCCTTTTTCCTGACAATTCCGAAATCCTCGTTTTCTGTATAGATGGGGAATTTTCGGACGAACGGAGTAGCCATTCCCCCGGACACGGTTACGGGATAACTCCCGTTCTACTGTCAGTAATTACCCGTATTTTTCAGAGAAAAATGCTTTCCAATAACGAAGGACGAAATGTATTACTATTTCCTACCTTTCGCAGCGAAAGTCCTTTCGCAACGAAGATTTGCCCCCGATTTGCATGCCGCTCCGCGAAAAGACGATTGCCCTCGCCACGCGATATGAATCGATCGGCAGCCTGATTCGGCACTATCTCGCGAGCAACCACCGGATGAACGTCCTCTGGCAAACCAGTATCGGGGAAGATGCGATTCGCCAGTGCCGCAAGAAGCCGCCCCGCATCCTGATTACCTCCCCGATTTATCGCGATTACTCGGGTGTGAACCTTGCAAAAGCCATTCGCAAACAGAGCCCCGACGTCCGAATTCTTCTCTACGCGGGAATTCTCCATCGCGACATGGTCGACCAGATGATGGCGGCCCAGGTTCACGGCATCGTCGCCGCCTACAGTCCGCTGCCAACCCTGATCACAGCCATCACCGTCCTTTGCGAGGGCGGGTGCTATTTCGACGGGATCACCGAGTCCATGCTTCACTCGCCGGACAAACAATCCTCGCCCCTCACCGCTCGGGAGCAATCCGTGCTCCGACTCGTCGCGGAAGGGTTCTCGACCAAGGAAATCGCGAGCGCCCTCGAGTTGAGCGTGAAAACGATCGAGAAATTTCGTGAACGCATCATGGCCAAGCTCGGGCTGCACGACGCCGTCAAACTCACCCGTTACGCCATTCGAACCGGAATCTCCTCGCTGGACTGAAGCGCCGGCCCTCGGCCCAGCTTGGAAATCAACGGCCCCTGAAAAGCAACGACGCGGCCCTTTCGGTGCCGCGTCGCTTGAGTTCGGGGAGAACGATTTAGAAGATGGCGGATTCCGCGCCGGATGTAAATAAAAAAATCCTGCTTTTTCAAAAAATCGCACCGGGCTGATTTCAACCGGCGAGGGCGCGCCAGACAAAGAAGATCACCGCGGCGATCACCACACTCGCAACAACTCCCGTCATGACGGAGGAATCCTCCTTCGGACTGCGACGATGGATGTGCGCATCGAGCCGATGCAGGCCGTTGAATTCCTCGGTTTCCGCGTCCGAAGACATCGAGTTTTTCCGTAACTTGCTTTTCATTCCTTGATTCCCTTTTTAAGCACGCGGGCGCTGGATTCGTCCCGCCGAAATCGGGTGTAGCCAGCTTTCCGGCGCTCGTCAAAACAAGCTCTCGGTGTCGCGAAACTTTCGGTTCCGATCTTCGATCAATCCATCGCGCGACGCAGCGCGGCCACCCGTTTCTCGTCGACCGGCTTGCTCACGTCGCCGCCGCGCTTCACCGACGTCCCGACAATGAATCCGTCCGCGAACTCCAGATAATCGCCGACATTTCCCGCGGTGACGCCGCTACCCAGGAGGATCGGCGTTGTCGGGCAGGCCGCGCGCACCCGGCGCACGTCCGCGGCGTCGGTCGCGACGCCCGTGCCCGTGCCCGAGACGATCAAGGCATCGGCTAGGCCGCGTTCGACGGTATCTCGAGCCGCGATTTCAATCGGCAAGTCCCCCAGCGGACACGCGTGTTTCACGAGCACGTCGGCGTAGATCTCCGCCGCGGGAGCCAGCCGTTGCCTGAGCCGGATCGTCTCGAACGCGTTGCCCTCAATGAGTCCCTGATCGGTCACCATGGCTCCGGTGTGGACATTCACGCGAATAAACGCGCCCCCGCAGGCCGCGCACAGCGCCAGCGCCGCGGCCGCGTCGTTGCGCAGGACGTTGAATCCGACTGGCAGCCGGACCGTTGCCTTCACCGCCGCCCCCGCCACGGCCATTGCAGCGATCGTTTCCGGCGGAACCGCTCCCCGCGTGAACGGAATATCTCCGAAGTTTTCCACCACGAGGACGTCCGCCCCACCTCGCTCGTAAGCGAGGGCATCCGCGACCGCGGACTTCACGACCGGGGCGAAATCTCCACCCCACTGCGGCGACCCCGGAAGAGGCTTCAGATGAACCACGCCGATCATCGCCGCGCGGCCCGCCGGCAAAACCCCGGCGATGGATTGCTGATATCTTGCCATGTCTGCCGGCGAAGTTCCGGCCTTTCTCCGAAATTGGCAATTCGATCTTGCATTGGGAAGGGCGGTTGGCACCTTTCCAGCTTACATGCAGGGGATGTTTACCGATTACGAGGTCGGGGGGTTTTTCGACGAGATGTTCGACTCGGCCGGCAAGGTGCGCCCCCATTATGCAAAATTGCTCGAACGCTTCTCCGACATGGAGCCGGCGGAACTCGAACGAAAGAACGCCCTCGCGGCGAGTTCGTATCTGAGCCAGGGGATCACCTTCACCGTCTATAGCGGAGACGAAGGCACCGAGCGGATTTTCCCGTTCGACCTGATTCCGCGCATCGTTGCGGCCAAGGAATGGGAACACGTCGAACGCGGTCTCGTGCAGCGACTCACGGCGCTGAACATGTTCCTCCACGATGTCTATCATGACCAGCGCATCGTGAAGGAGGGCATCGTTCCCGACTACATCGTCAATGGCGCGAAGCATTTCCGACCGGAGTTCATGGGATTCGACGTGCCGAAGGATATTTATATCCACGTTTGCGGCACGGATCTCATTCGCGACGACAAGGGCAATTACCTCGTGCTCGAAGACAACGGTCGCTGCCCGTCCGGCGTCTCGTATCTCCTCGAGAATCGCCAGGCCATGAAACGGGTTTTCCCGGGCCTCTTCGCCAAGCACGGCGTGCGCCCGGTGGATCGCTATCCTCAGGAGCTACTCGCCGTGCTCCGGCACATCGCTCCCAACGACAACCCCGATCCGACCGTCGCGGTGCTGACTCCCGGCATCTACAATTCCGCGTATTTCGAGCATTCGTTCCTCGCCCGCGAGATGGGCATCGAGATCGTCACCGGCGCCGATCTGGTCGTGCAAAACCAGCGCGTCTATATGAAGACGACGAAGGGCCTCAAGCAGGTCGACGTCATCTATCGCCGCATCGACGACGACTTCCTCGATCCGCTCGTCTTTCGCAAGGACTCCGTCCTCGGTGTCCCCGGCCTCGTGGAAGCCTACCGGGCTGGCAATGTCGCCCTCGCGAACTCGATCGGCACCGGCGTTGCCGACGACAAGGCGACGTATTACTACGTGCCGGCGATGATCAAATTCTACCTCGGCGAGGAACCAATTCTCCCAAACGTGCAGACATTCCTTTCTGCCGTCGAATCCGACCGGAAATACATTCTCGAGAACATGGAGAATCTGGTCGTGAAATCCGCCAACGAAAGCGGCGGCTACGGCATGCTCATCGGGCCGCACGCCACCAAGGAACAGGTGGAGAAATTCCGACAGGCCGTCATCGCAGATCCGCGCGGTTACGTGGCGCAGCCGGTCATTAGTCTCTCGCGGTCGCCGTCCTTCTGCGAGGGCAACATCGAAGGCCGGCACATCGATCTCCGTCCCTACGTCCTCTGCGGCGAAAAGATATCCATCGTCCCCGGCGGACTCACCCGGGTGGCCATGAAAAAGGGCTCTCTCGTCGTGAACTCCTCCCAGGGCGGCGGCAGCAAAGACACCTGGGTCCTCGACGAGGAAGATGAGCCATCCGTCGCTGAACCCAGTCAATCCCAGACCCAATCCTCCTCCTCAACCCTCGCTTGATAGATGCTAAGTCGCGTTGCTGATTCCTGTTACTGGTTGAGCCGTTACATTGAACGGGCGGAGACCAATGCCCGCCTCCTCAATGTGAACATGAACCTCATGCTCGATCTCGAGGATGCGGATAAGGACTCGGTGCGCCAGCATTGGCAGCCCGTCCTCGCCTCGCTCGAGGATCAGGAGCTTTTCAGCACGCTTTACGATCACATCGACGCGGAATCGGTCATGGAATTCATGACCTTCGAGAAGAAGAATCCGAACTCGATCATCTCGAGCATCTCCGCCGCGCGTGAGAACGCCCGCACGGTGCGCGAGCAGATCTCGAGCGAGATGTGGGAGCATCTCAACAAACTCTATCTCTACCTCCGCACCGAGCACGCCCGCTCCGACTACCGCCAGACGCCTCACGACTTCTACCGGAGCATCATCGACGGCTCGCACCTCTTTCAGGGGATCACCGACGCGACGATGACTCATGGCGAAGGCTGGGATTTCCTCCAGGCCGGCAAATATCTCGAACGCGCGGATTCCACGTCCCGCGTCCTGGACGTCAAATATCACATCCTGCTGCCGCGCGGCGAGAGTGTCGGCGGCAATGTCGACCTGACGCAATGGATGGCCGTTCTGAAATCCTGCAGTGCTCTCGAGGCCTACCTCAAGATCCGCATCGGCCACGTCACGGCCTGGGACGTCGCCGAGTTCCTCATTCTTCACCCCACCTTTCCTCGCTCGATCCGATTCAGCGTTGATCATATGGACCGGGCGATTCGTCGCATCGCAGGAAGCAGCGCGTCTGGATTTCCCTGCGAGGCCGAGCGTCTTTCGGGACTTCTGCGCGCCAGCGTCGATTACGCCACCATCGAGAGCGTCTTCGAAGTCGGCCTTCATCAGTATCTCGACCGCACCCAGCTGCGTCTCATCGAGATCGCCGCGACCCTCAGCAAGACCTATTGCGAGTGGCTCGATGAAACGGCCTCGGCAGCCTGAATCTTCCCCGATTCTCGTCAAAGGTCGGTTCGGATTGGGGGATTGCGAGCGCGATTCCTGCCGTGGCATCATTGGTCGCCTCGCCCGCTGTGACCTCGCTGCATCCGACCACGCTTGCCTTCGAAGACTGGAATCTCCGAAAGACTCGACATGAAAACCGGGTGGCGCCCTTTGTCGAAGCGCACCTCGCCCGCTCGTCCGCAGGCGAGTGCCATCCGATCTACGACTTCCTTTTCGAATACTACTCTCTCCGCCCCTCCCTTCTCCTCCGCTGGCATCCCGGCGTTGGCATCGTCCTCACGGGTCCGGAGGCCCTCGCCTGCCTCGCTTTCCCTCATTATCGAGAGCGAGAAAATCCCGCAGGCGTCAGCGTCTGTCCTCAGACCTTCAAAATCGAACGGCTTCCGTTTCTGCGCTGGTTGCGACAGTTCCTCCGGAACGTGCAAACCCGCCCGCCTTTCTTCGGTTGCTCGGGTCTTCACGAATGGGCCATGGTTTATCAGACACGGAATGTCAGACACCCAGCATGGCCCCTGCGGTTTTGTGCCGATACGATTGCCCGGATCGTGGAATCCCTTCCGATTTGTTGCAGTCACTACGACGCGTTTCGATTCTTCACGCCCGCAGCCGAGCCTCTGAATCGCCTCCGCCCCACCCGTCAATTGGCCGATCAGTTCGACCAACCGGGCTGCCTTCACGCGAACATGGACCTCTACAAATGGTCCTACAAACTCGCCCCCTTCACGTCGTCCGAACTGGTCGCCGACGCCTTTTTGCTCGCTCGGGACATTCGCGAGATCGATATGCGCGCCAGTCCCTACGACTTTTCAAACCTCGGCTTTGCTCCCATTCCCATCGAGACGACTCCAGGCCGCACCGAATACGAGGGTTTTCAAAGAAGTTTTCATCAGCGCGCGATTCCGATCCGCGAACGTCTGCTGGATGTTTGCGAGACGCTCCTCGAGCAGCTCGAATCTACGACGCCGGAGTAAATTCCACCGCGCCAGGCTTGTCGCTGGAAGCGGGCGCGGGAGACGCCTCGGGGGCGGACTTCTCCATGGCTTTGACCTGCTCTTCGACCTTCCCCGCCCACGTTTCGAAATCGGGATGCTCAGGATACTTCTTGACCAGGTCCAGGCGCATGCTCAACGCCCGATTAGGAAATCCCAGCAACTCCACATCGTCAGCCTTTTTCCGAAGTAACCGGGGAACGTCCATCCGCCAGTATTTCTCCTTTTCCTCCTCATCTTTCTTCAATGCCACCACTTCCCCGCGGAAGGAGATCTCGTAGTCCCAGGTCGAAATCAGCCGCTGATCCTTTTTCTCGCGGAGGAACGTCCGAATATCCTGGTCAAGAATTCCTGACACGTTTCCCGCCGACCATTCCCAGTTCGGGATTCCTTCCAAATGGCCGTTCAATTTCAACGATTGCGCCGCCAGGCCGGAATTGACCCCTCCGTTCAACAGGTCCTGCACATAGCCTCGCACATTGGTGGCGCTCGCCAGCTGCATGTTCTGCATATCACCAATCATCTCGCCGGTGATTTTCTGTTCCTTTGGGTCGAAGATGCTGAACTTGAGCTTTTGTCGATCCTTCACGACATCCGCCAGAAGTGATTTCTCCTGGCCGAGCGCACCCAGATAATCCCAGAGATCCTGCTGAACGGACTCCGCAGAATCGGACATGGCCCGCTTAAGAGTGATCGCCAGATAACGAAGGTGAAGTTTTGCGGCCTCTTCGAAATCGTGATCTGACAACAGATTTCGGTTCTTCTTTTTCCAGTCCGCAAAATCCGCATTTCCTCCGTTCTTCCCCTCGTATTGCACGTTCCTCATGCAATCGATGATGTAGTTGCCAGCCATTCCCGGATTTCGAATCACCGCACTGACTTCTCCCATGGCCTTCTGGAAATACGCAAACTTGCGCTGTTTCCGCGCCTGCGCCAGCGCCTCGATCTGACCGCGCAACGCCTCGGCGTCGGGAGGAGCTTCGTCCTGCAATTGAGCCGTGGCCGCGGACGTGAGAAGAAATGTCGCGCAGACACCTGCACTGACGAAACGGAAGGGGGACATGCCGGAAAGATGCGTTTTTCTATCCAGTTGTCCAGTGCAGCGAAGCCTCCCACTCTCCGATTGGTTTCGCTTGCTTCCTTATTGATATCTCTTGAATATCTTTTCTATGGAATTGCGACATCTTCGATATTTCATTGCGGTGGCGGATCGTCTGAGCTTCCGGCAGGCTGCGAAATTTCTGCGCATCGCCCAGCCGCCCCTCAGTGTTCAGATCCAAAAGCTGGAGCAGGAACTCGGGACGCCACTTTTCACTCGCGCCAATCGACAGGTGCTGCTCACCCCCGCTGGGCACACGCTGTTAACGGAAGCCCGGGATATCGTCGAAAGAGCGGATCGAGCTGTATTAAAAATTCAGGACGAAGCCGCCGGGCGCGAAGGCAGCCTCAAACTGGCCTTCAAGAGTGGCGCCCTTTCGGAATCGATCACAAAAGGGCTCCGCAAATTCTTTCGCTCACACCGCGGCCTCCGGATTTCCCTCGTTCCGCAAGAGTCGGAAGATCATGGCGATGCCGATGCCCTCATCTCGGATTACCTTCCTTCCGAACTTCCTCCTCACGCAATCCCGCTGCAGACGGCAATTCCGCAGTTGGCGGTTCCGCCGAAACATCGACTGGCCGATCGAGACGATTTTCTTCCGGCAGATCTGATTGGAGAGACCGTCTTCCGTCCGGTTCCTGGGAACCTGTCCGCGCCGGAGCGCTTCCTGATGCCATCGATCGAAGCCCTGGCTTCCGTCACACTCGTGACCGTCGCTGACTCGCTTCAACAACGGTTCTGGCGGGTTTCCCTGGGACTCGGCACCTGCCTGTGCGGTAGCGCGGATCGGGGGGCTTTGGACGCCAAACGCATCCCCCTCGGAGGCGACGCCCCCTCTCTGGTGATTGCGATCGTTCCCAATCCGAACTCGCAAGCGGGGTGCCTGCCATTGCTAGTCGAATCGATCCGGCAGTGACGAAGCCGGCGAATGCCGTTCCAGCCAAACCCCGAGCAGGGAGAGGTCGGCTGGCGTCACGCCACTGATGCGGGAGGCCTGCCCAAGAGTTGCTGGACGCACCCGAGTCAGCTTCTCCGCCGCCTCCCGTCGGAGGCCATGAATGGCGGTGTAGTCAACCGATCCGGGAATGTGACGACTCTCCTGCCGACTCGATTTGGCCAGCTGTTCCTCCTGTCGCTTGATGTATCCCTCGTATTTGAGGTCGGTTTCGACCACCTCCCAGAGAGAATCTGGAAAATCCCCGCGGATTTCCGGAGGAAGAAGCTGATAACGGTTTTCGGGGCGCTTGAACCAAAGCGAAAGCCCCACCCCATCCTGCTTCAAGCTTTGAACTCTGGCGTGAAGATCGCCGTATGCCTGTTTTTTTCGTTCAAACTGGGCCTTTCGTTCACCGCCGACCAGGCCGTTCTCGATCGCCCGCCCTGTTAGCCGGAAATCCGCATTATCCTGGCGCAGAAGAAGCCGATACTCCGCGCGGCTCGTGAACATCCGATAGGGTTCTGGCGTTCCCAGCGTCACCAGATCGTCGATCAAAACTCCAATGTAGGCCTCCGCCCGGGAAAGGACGAACTCCGGGAGACCCCGAACTTTCAAAGCCGCATTGGCCCCTGCCATGAGACCCTGCGCCGCCGCCTCCTCGTATCCAGAAGTTCCATTGATCTGCCCCGCGAAATAAAGCCCTTCCACTCGCTTCGTTTCCAGAGTGCGATTCAGTTGCGTGGGAGGACAGTAGTCGTATTCGACGGCATAACCCGGCCGCAGCATTTCCGCGCGCTCGAGACCTCGAACACTGCGAATGAAATGATACTGCACATCGAAGGGAAGGCTGGTCGAAATCCCGTTTACGTAGATCTCTCCGGTGTGGCGGCCTTCCGGCTCCAAAAAGAGCTGATGACTCTCCTTCTCCGAGAATTTGACGACCTTGTCTTCGATCGACGGACAGTATCGAGGGCCGACACCCTCGATCCGCCCGGCATAGAGCGGAGATTGATGGAGATTGTCCCTGATGATGTCGTGCGTCGTTGCGTTGGTATGAGTCACCCAGCACGGAATCTGTTCCACGTGGAACATCCCGTCGTTTGTTTCTTGATTCAGCGTGAAAAGTTCCTGCTCCACTCCTTGGAGACTTCCCTTAAGGAAACTAAAACGCGGTGGCGGGAAATCCCCCTCCTGGCGCTCGCAAACGGAGAAATCGATCGATGCGGCCAACAAACGACAGGGTGTGCCCGTCTTGAAGCGGCCGACTTCAAATCCGAGATCTCGAAGGCAATCGCTGAAGGTCGACATGGTGTCACCCATTCGCCCTCCCGACTGATTGCGAAGGCCCACATGAAGAAGCCCCCGCATGAAGGTTCCCGTCGTGACAACGATGGCGCGGCCCCCAAAAGTGACTCCGAAGCTGGTTTCCACCCCGGTGACGCGATCTCTCTCCGTCGTCAGCCGAACCACGTTCGCCTGCTTGAGATCGAGCCGAGGCGTCGCCTCCAACTGGGCCTTCAAGCGGAACTGATAGGCTTTCTTGTCGCACTGGGCCCGCGGCGCACGAACGCTGGGCCCCTTGGCAGCATTCAGCATGCGAAACTGGATGCCGGTGGCGTCTGCGTTGAGGCCCATGACCCCACCGAGCGCGTCGATCTCCCGCACCATGTGCCCCTTGGCCAGTCCGCCGATCGCCGGATTGCAGGACATTTGTCCAACGGTGTCCGCGTTCTGGGTCAAAAGCAGCGTCTCACACCCCAAACGGGCTGCAGCGAGCGCCGCCTCGATACCGGCATGACCCGCGCCAATGACGATGACATCGTAAGATTTCGGATAGACAAACATGGCGTATGCAGCTGGCAAAGCTACCACACAGCCCGCCTCGAGAAAGGAAATCCCTCAGCGTTGAAGTTCCACGTGGAACAATAGTGGTCAACGCCGGTCGAGGATCCCGGTGGCCGCCCGCGGGAGAAGGTCTCCAAGCGAATAAACGACCCGATTGCCAGAGATCGTGCAAAGCACCATCTCGAGCTGAGGGTTGAACTCCGCCAGCACTTGCCGGCAAGCGCCACACGGGCTGATCGGCTCCACGGTGTCTGCAACGATCACAATGGTTCGAAAATCCCGGCATCCCGCGGCAACGGCCTGCCCGATCGCCACCCGTTCTGCACACATCGTGAGACCGAAACTAAGGTTCTCGACGTTACATCCTTGAAAAACCCTCCCGTCTGTTGCCACCAGAGCCGCGCCAACGGCAAATTGGGAATAGGGCGCGTAGGCTTTCGATCGAGCCGCTGTCGCTTCCGCTACCCACCTTTCCATATCCACAGCGTCCAACATTCGCCGAACCCCTCTTCGACAACAAGCGAGGAATCGCATTGGACATTTCATGTCTCATACATCTCTGACTTCGGACCGCCTCTGGCAATCCCAACGCGGCCCTTGCCAGTCTGAAAAGGCCTGACTACTTATGGAGGTGATGGAATCCCCTTCTCCGGAAGCCTCTCCCGCAAAATCGGTGGTCGAGGAACTCGACGTCCTGCGCAGCGAATTTCGCTCTGCCCTGCTTGCCTACGCCGGCCGCATCGAGGAAGAGATTGGCCTGGTGCGGAAAACCGTCGCTGCAGAAGGAGCCGGCAAAAAGGTCTCGGCCGCGAAGCTTCGCGACCTCCGCGACATGCTTACGTTGCTGCGCAAATTCTCCATCAAGCCCGAAAAAGGCCGCCGCAAGGATTTCAAAAAAATCGATGCGCTCGTCGGAGACCTGGCGATGTTGATCGAAAATTGGTGAGGCGGGAATAAGGCGCCTCGCGCCGCCTCTCTCCTTCATGAATATCCGATCTCTGGTTGCGGTAGTTGCGGCGATCACTTCAACCACTTCATTGACCCAGGCGAAAGACATGAATGCTTCATCCAAAACGGCCGTTGTCGGCGGAGGCTGCTTCTGGTGCGTCGAGGCCCTCTACGAAGGCGTCCCCGGCATCGTATCCGTCGTCTCCGGATACGCCGGCGGCACAACCCCAAACCCGACCTACGAGGAAGTTTGCACCGGACGCACCGGCCATGCGGAGGTCGTGCAGATCACGTATGATCCGTCGCAGATCTCTTACGAAAAGGTGATCGATCTATTCTGGAAGGCGCATGATCCCACGACCCTGAACCGCCAGGGCGCCGACGCCGGCACCCAGTATCGCTCGATCATCCTCACGCAGAACGACGAGGAGCGCGCGATCGCTGAGAAATCGAAGGCCGTCGCGCAGAAGGATTTCAAGGACCCCATCGTCACCGAGATCAAGCCGCTGGAGGTTTTCTATCCGGCCGAGAAATATCATCAGGATTTTTACGCCAATAATCCGCGCTATCCCTACAGCGCCGCGGTGATCGAGCCGAAGCTCGAAAAATTTCGCAAAGCGCAGGACAAGCCGTAAGCGGGCGGTATCTTGGCGGCATGTCTCCGCCGTCCCATCCCCCGCCGCCGCGTGGCCGGGGGAGCGGGGTCAACCAACCGCCGAATCGCTTCGAGCGGCTGAGCGTTGTCCTCGATGACGAGTTCGCGGCGGAAGCGTCCCGGCCGCGCACCCAGTTCCTGCGCGACGCAGCCCGCTCGATCATCAGCCGCAACGACAGTCCCGACATCTCCTTCGGCGCAAGCATCAATGTTTACCGCGGCTGCGAGCACGGCTGCGCCTATTGCTACGCGCGGCCCTATCACGAATACCTCGGCTTTTCGAGCGGCCTCGATTTCGAGTCGCGCATCCTTGTGAAGACCGACGCTCCCGCGCTGTTGCGCGCCGAGCTGAACAGTCCGAAATGGAAACCGGAGCCGCTGGTCATGTCGGGCGTCACGGATTGCTATCAGCCGGTCGAACGCAAACTCGGGATCACCCGCGGCTGCCTCGAAGTGCTCGCGGATTTTCGGAATCCCGTCGGCATCATCACGAAAAACCATCTCGTCACCCGTGATCGCGACCACCTGGCGACGCTCGCTGAACACCGCGCCGCGCGGGTGTTTCTTTCGATCACGACGCTCGATCCCGACCTTGGCTCACGGCTGGAACCGCGAGCCTCCCGACCAGCCCACCGCCTCGCGGCGATCCGTGAACTGGCCGAGGCCGGCATCCCCGTCGGGGTGCTCGTTGCGCCGATCATTCCCGGATTGAACGAGCACGAAATTCCCGCAGTGCTGGCCGCCGCGGCCGAGGCGGGAGCACAGACCGCAGGCTACACGGTGCTCCGACTGCCCTACGCGGTGAAGGACATCTTTCGGGATTGGCTGGAAACGCATTTTCCCGACCGGGTCGACCGGGTCCTGAATCGCGTGCGAACCTTGCGCGGTGGCAAACTCAACGTCTCGGACTTCGGCAAACGCATGCGCGGCGACGGCCAGTATGCTGACGAGATCTCGAATCTTTTCGCCGTCTCGGCGCGCCGTGTCGGGCTGAATCGCCAGCGTTTCGATCTGTCCACGGCAGCCTTTCGGCGTCCCGCCGGACCGCAGTTGGAACTTTTTTAAGGACTTCCGTCAGAACCGAGCACCCTTGGCAGGTTTCAGGTCAAGTCCACACCAGGCGCCGGTCCGCAGTTCAAAGGCCCGTTGAAAATTCTGTTGCCACGAAGGCACGTTGGCCTTCACGGCGACGACTTCCTGCTTGTCGTTCACGAGAACGATAACCCAGCCCTTATAGCGCTCTCCAAAGATCGCACCCGTGTCGTCCCACTGGAGCGTGACCATTTCCCCCTTTTGCCGCATCTCGCGACCGGAAGCATCACTCGTGAGATTGACGTCCACGACGCCATTGTCGATCACCTTGAGGGTCTTTCGATCCACGAGGGATTCCGCAAGGACCCAGTAATGGAGCTTCAAGCCGTTCGCGGGATGGTTGAAGTCCAGATTTTTTGCGATCACCTCGATCTGCACCTTTTGAAGGCGATCATCCCAATCCCCGCCGGCCACCTTGGTGAACCGCGTCCGACTCGCCCCAATCTCCACCCGTGGCGGATTCTTCGCCATCGGCAGCTCCGCCCGGCTTTCGAGAAAAGCCGTCATCATCAAAAACAACCCCAAAACAGTTATTTTAGCCCACACGAAGCGGGTTTATTTGCCTCATGAGTTTCGGGCAAGTTCCAATCCCAGTTCCTCCCTGGTTTTGCTCGCGATTTTTCCCTGTTGCCAAGGAACGTGCGGTCGGGAAATATTCCGACGCTGGTTTGGAACTCTACGTGCTAACCTGGTTCCCGTGTAGAAACTCAGCCCATTATCGAAATATATGACCGAAACCACCGCCGAAGCCGAAGTCAGTCCGGTCGATTACGCGACAGCGCCGATCAACGCGTCGCTCACGAAGGAAGATAAGATTCGGTTTCTCCGGCAGTTGTATTCGATTCGCAATTTCGAACGCGTCGCCCTCAAGCATTACAATGAAGGCAAGATGGCGGGTTTCCTCCATCTTTACATCGGGCAGGAATCCGTCGCGGTCGGCACCTGCTCTCTCCTTGGCGAAAACGACCACGTCATCACCGCTTATCGCGATCACGGCCACGCTCTCGCCGTCGGCATGGGCATGAAGGAATGCATGGCGGAGCTCTTCGGCAAGGCGACCGGTTGCTCCAAAGGCAAGGGTGGGTCGATGCACTTTTTTGCGCCCGACAAGAACTACTGGGGCGGCCACGGCATCGTTGCCGGCCAGACCCCACTCGGCCTCGGCCTCGCCTACGCGGTCAAATACAAGGGCCTCAAGGGTTCTGCCCTTGCGTTCCTTGGCGATGGCGCCGTGAACCAGGGCGTCTATTACGAGTGCCTGAATCTCGCGTCGCTCTGGGACCTACCCATGATTTACGTGATCGAGAACAACCGCTACTCGATGGGCACCAGCCTCGACCGCTCCTCGGCTTTGAAGAATTGCCTCGCGGAACGCGCTGACGGCTTCGGCATCGTTTGGGACATCGCAAACGGGGAAGACGTTTACGAAGTCCGCGCCAAGACGTGGACGGCCATCGAGCGCGCCCACAACGAGTCCCGGCCCACCGTTCTCGAGATCGACACCTATCGTCACTACGGCCACTCCGTCGCCGATGCGAAGCACAAGGGCGGCTATCGCACCGCCGACGAAATCGAGCAGTTCAAGAATCGTCACGACCCCGTGCTCCTCTGGCGTCAGCGCATGATCGACGAAGGCATGGTCACCGCCGAGGAAGCCGACGCGATCAACAAGGAAACGCAGGCCGAGGCCAACGCCGCGGTGAAATTCGCCGAGGAAAGCCCGATTCCGACCGTCGAAGCCATCAATCAGGACGTCTATTTCGAGGTAGACCGCCAGACCGAAGCCGGCCGCACTGGCCGCCACTTCTTCAACGACTAGGCCCCCGCTCGCACCGCATCTCCAATTCCGAATCCCAAAAGAATGGCCCTTATCGAATACCGCGACGCCCTGAACCAGGCCTTTGCCGAAGAAATCGAGCGCGACCCCAACGTGTTCCTCATCGGCGAGGAAGTCGCTGAATACGACGGCGCGTATAAGGTCACCCGCGGTCTCTGGAAAAAATACGGCGACAAGCGCCTCGTCGACGCCCCGATCAGCGAGGCCGGATTCATCGGCATGGCCGTGGGCGCTTCGATGCTCGGCCTGCGTCCCGTCATCGAGCTGATGTTCTGGAGCTTCTGCACGGTCGCCTACGACCAGATCATCAATAACGCCGGCTGCGTGCGCTACATGAGCGGCGGCCTCATCAATTGCCCGATCGTCATTCGCGGTCCCGCCAATGGCGGCACCGGCGTCGGCGCCACCCACTCGCACACTCCCGAAAACTGGCTTGCGAATATTCCCGGCCTCAAGGTCGTGAGCGCCGCCACCGCCTACGACGCGAAGGGTCTCATGAAGACGGCGATCCGTGACAACGATCCCGTGATGTTCATGGAGAACACGCTGCTCTACGGCGAAAAGGGCGAAGTGCCCGATGAGGAATACACGATCCCTCTTGGTCTCGCGGACATCAAACGCGAGGGCAGCGACATCACTTTCATCGCGCACGGTCGCGCGGCGCTTACCTCGGTGAAAGCCGCCGAACAGCTCGCTCACGAAAAGGGCATTCAGGCCGAGGTCCTTGATCTCCGCTCGATTCGTCCCATCGATGAAGACGCGATCCTCCGTTCCGTCAGCAAGACGCACCGCGTCGTTCTCGTCGACGAGAACAAGCCGTTCTGCGGCGTCTCCGCGCAGGTCGCGACGATGATCCAGGAAAAAATCTTCGACGAACTCGACGCGCCCATTCGCCGCGTCTGCACGATCGACGCCCCCGCGATCTACAGCCCCGAGGTCGAGAAGCTCCAGCTTCCCACCGTCGAACGCATCCTCGAAAAAGCTCTCACCATTCTCTGAGCGGACCGTCCCCGACGGCCACTCGCCTTCTCAAACTCAAGACTTAGAACTTCCCGTCCCATGCCTGTAATCAACATGCCCAAATTGAGCGACACCATGACCGAGGGCACCCTCGTTCGCTGGCTCAAGAAAGAAGGCGATCAGATCGAAATGGGAGACATCCTCGCCGAGGTCGAAACCGACAAGGCGACGATGGAAATGGAAGCCTTCGACGAAGGCGTCCTCAAGGAGGTCTACGTCAAGGAAGGTGGCAAGATTGCCGTCGGCCAGAAGATCGCGCTCATCCTCGGTGACGGGGAATCCGCCGACGCGCCAGCCGCAGCTCCCGCCACGAAAGCCGACGCTCCCGCTCCCGCTCCCGCCGCCAAGCCGGAATCCGCCCCGCCGACCCCGCAGCCTGCCGCTCCCGCACCAGCCCCCAGCAACAGCCGAGTAAAGGCCTCGCCGCTCGCGAAGAAGGTCGCCGCCGAACGCGGTGTCAGCCTCGAGGGCATTGTCGGCTCCGGCCCCGGAGGTCGCATCGTCGAAAAGGACGTCCCCGCCGCCGGCTCCGCGCCGAAGGCCGGAGGCGCTCCCGCTGCAGCCCCTGCTCCGATCAAACTCGAGAAGACCGGCGGCGAAGAAAAGCGCGTCGAGCTTTCCGGCATGCGCCGCGTCATTGCCGAGCGCCTGCTCGCGAGCAAGACGCAGATCCCGCATTTTTATCTTTCCGTCGAAGTCGACGCCGCACCACTCATGCGCCTCCGGGCCGAGGTGAACGCCGCCAACGAGGCGGCCGGCCTGCCGAAGATCACCGTCAATGACTTTGTCCTGCTCGCCGTCGCTCGCGCCGCGCAGCAATGCCCGAAGGTCAACGCCGCCTGGGGCGGCGACCACGTCATGGAATACGGCAGCGTGAACATTTCCGTCGCCGTCGCCGTCGATGATGGCCTCGTCACTCCCGTCATCCGCAACGCCCAGAATCTCTCGCTCCGCGAGATCAGCCTCGCGGTCAAGGACGTCGCCACTCGCGCCCGCAACAAGAAGCTCAAGCCCGAGGAATACGTCGGTGGCACCATCACCGTCTCGAACCTCGGCAGCTACGGCATCGATCAGTTCTACGCGATCGTGAATCCGCCGCAGTCCGCGATTCTCGCCGTCGGCGGCATCGTCAAGAAGCCGGTCGTCAATGCAAAGGACGAGATCGTGGTTGGCCAGCGCATGAATGTCTCCCTCAGCGGCGACCATCGCGTGGTCGACGGCGCCGTCGGTGCCGAATACCTCGGCGCGCTCCGCAAGCTCATCGAAAATCCCGCACTGATGCTGTTCTAGCCATCCGTGCGGATTCGCCCCTCCACTCACTTACTCTCATGGCCAACTACGATCTCATTGTCATCGGCGCAGGACCCGCCGGCTACGTCGGCGCGATTCGCGCGGCTCAACTCGGTAAAAAAGTCGCCGTTGTCGATTTCGAACGCGGCGGCGGCACCTGCAACAACTACGGTTGCATCCCGACCAAGGCACTCCTGAAAAACGCCGAACTCTATCACGAAATCAAGCACCGCGCGGCCGAGTTCGGCTTCAAGGTCAGCGGGCTCGAATACGATTGGGCCGCCATCATCAAGCGCTCCCGCGACGTCTCGCAGAAGGGTTCCGCTGGTCTCGATTTTCTCTTCAAGAAGAACAAGATCGATTTCCTCAAGGGCACGGCCACGTTCGATAAGGCCGGTGAAGTCCGCGTCGCTGCGGCCGACGGCAAGGTGGAAACCCACACCGCCTCGAAGATCCTCATCGCCACCGGCTGTGTCTCCCGCCCGATGCCCGGCTTCCCCTTCAATGGCAAGACCGTCATCGGCTCGAAGGAAGCTCTCCAGCTTGCCGAGCAGCCGAAGTCCGTCGTCGTGATCGGCGCGGGTGCCATTGGCATCGAGTTCGCCTATTTCTGGAATGCCTTTGGCACGAAGGTCACGGTCGTCGAAATGATGCCGAACATCCTCCCCGTCGAGGACACCGAGGTCTCCGTTGCCCTCGAGAAGAGCCTCACCAAGCAGGGCCTCACGCTTCTCACCAATCACAAGACGACGAAAACCGAAGCCACCGACAAGGGCGTGAAGATCACCGTCGCCGATGCGAAGGGGGTCGAAAAAGTCCTCGAGGCTGACCTCGCGCTTGTCGCCATCGGCGTCGCCCCGGTTGTTCCCGGCGGTAATCTCAAGATCGGCCTCACCGATCGCGGCTACATCCAGGTGAACGACAAATACGAGACCTCCGTTCCCGGCATCTTCGCCGCCGGCGACATCATTGGGCCGCCCTGGCTCGCGCACGTTGCCAGCTTCGAAGCCGTGCAGGCTGTCGAAGGCATGTTCGTTGCCGGTCACAAGCCGAAGAAGGTCACGCTCTTCCCGGGTTGCACCTACTGCCACCCGCAGGTCGCCAGCATGGGCCTCACCGAACGCGCCGCGAAGGAAAAGGGCCTCAAATACAAGGTCGGCAAGTTCGCCTTCATGGCCAGCGGCAAGGCCCGCGCCATCGGCGAGACCGACGGCTTCGTGAAGCTTATCACCGGTGAGAAGCACGGCGAAATTCTTGGCGCTCACCTCATCGGAGCCGACGCCACCGAGATGCTTGCCGAGCTGGGCCTCGCGATGAACAGCGAACTCACCCTCGACGAGATCCACGCGACGATTCACGCGCATCCGACGCTCAGCGAGTCCGTCCACGAGGCGGCCCTCGCCGCCGAAGGACACGCGATCCACTCGTAGGCAGCCGCGCATGGCCGGGGATTTCGCAGAAGGTTGGACCCTGTGAAACTCCCCGCCACCGCGACGCTCGCGACGCTTTTTCTCGATCGCCCGCACGCGCCTTCGCCCCTGTGGGCGCGAGTGACGATTTTCTCGATCGTTGCTCTGATCTTTGCAGCCATTTGCTCGGCGGCACTCGCCGCCTCCACCTCGAACTGGCGCGCGGTCTGGGATTATCGCGAAGTCTTCTGGCAGGGCTGGCTTCTCACGATTCGCATTTCCCTCGCCGCCCTCATTTTCAGCACGTCGGCCGGCCTCATCCTCGCCCTTTCCCGGCGCTCTCCCTTCATCCCCCTTCGGGCCGTTGCCCAGCTCGTCATCGAGATCGTCCGGGGAACCCCGCTCCTCGTCCAGATCCTCGCCCTCTGGTTCATCGCCGCCAGCCAGCTCCACTTCGAGAATCGTCTCTGGGCCGGCATCCTCATCCTCTCCCTTTTCAGCTCCGCCTACCTTGCCGAGATCATTCGCTCCGGCATCGAGAGCGTCGGCGCCTCCCAGCTCGAGTCCGCCAGGGCCATCGGTCTCTCGACTCTGCAGACCTACCGGTTCATCATCTTTCCGCAGGCCATTCGCCAGATTCTCCCCGCTCTTGCCGGCCAGTTCGCCTCGCTCATCAAGGATTCCTCGCTGCTTTCGATCATCGGCCTCCAGGAATTCACCTTCGCCTCCCAGCAGGTGAACTCCGCGACCTACAGCACCCTCGAGAGCTACTTTCCCCTCGCGATCGGGTATCTCCTGCTCACCCTTCCGATCTCCGCCTTCTCCCGGCTCCTGGAACGCCGCTTCCACTATGAAAGTTGAGCTGCGCAACGTCTCGAAACGGTTCGGCGGTCAGGTTGTCCTTCGCGACATTTCGCGGACGCTCGAGTTCCCGCATTCGCTCGTCCTTATCGGTCCCTCGGGCGGAGGAAAATCCACGCTTCTCCGCCTGCTGGCTGGATTGATCGTTCCCGACGAAGGCGAGATTTTCGTCGACGGAAAGCAGATTCCCCGTCGCAACGCGGCCCTTCGCACTTATCGCGCGGAACTCGGCATCGTCTTTCAGGCCTACAATCTCTTTCCGCACCTTTCCGCCCTGGAAAACATCTGCCTCCCGCTCGTTCAGGTCCATCGACTTCCCGCCCAAGAGGCCCATGCGCGCGCCAGGGAGGTCCTTGCACGCTTCCAGCTCGCGGACCACATCCACAAGCGCCCGGCGGAGCTTTCCGGTGGTCAGCGCCAGCGCGTCGCCATTGCCAGGGCAGTGGCCATTCGCCCGAAGCTCCTCCTTTTCGACGAGCCGACCTCGGCCTTGGATCCCGAAATGACCGCCGAGGTTCTCGACCTGCTCGCCGAGCTCCGATCCGAGGGTTCCCCTCTCGTCCTGGTGACCCACGCCATGGGGTTTGCCCGCCATACGGCAGACCTGGTCGCTTTCGTCTCGGGCGGGACCCTTCTCGAGGTGGGTCCTCCCACGCATCTCTTCGATGCGCCGGAACGTCCGGAAGTCCGGCGCTTTCTGGAAAGAGTGCTTCGTTACTGAAGAATCAGGAATTGCGTCGAAATGAGCACCCGGCATTCACTTGTTCACATCCTGAATAAGATGTGTCTTTGGGTGACCCATAACTTCTTATTCTTAATGCTGCGAATAACTCCCCGGAATCGTGTTCCTCTGTGGATTTAAGCCTGTTCCACGCCGATTGGACCTTGTGAATGACTTTGCCGCCGTTGCGATCGGTTCCCGACAACTCGCGGAAAATCTGGAAAAGACCACAAGCGCCCGCAACCATTCACCACTTATTCACAAACTGCTCACGACTCCGACGCTTGCAAAAATCGCCCCGGTTCAGGGGGTGTAGCGGGCCGCGATGATCGTCGTGAAGTTCATGTGAGTGATCGTCGTGCGGCCCTTGATCGAGGTCTGCGTCTTGTTTTTCGTCTGCCGAATGCTGATGAGCTGCGGCACCCCGCCGGCGACGGATCCGGATCCCTCGTAGCTGTTCTCGGTAAACTTGCGGAGACCGACCTTCACGCCCTCGAGGATCGAAATTTTGACGGAGAGATTCGATCCGTTCAGCGAGCCAGCGACATCTGCGCGCTGGTTCGTCAGGCGGGTCGAACTCGCGAAACTGCCGCCGGGAGTGATGCCCAAGCTTTGCGCAAAGACCACCCAGCCGCCGCGCAGTCCGGTCACATTCGTTTCGGTGCGGTCGGAGTCCGTGATCTTCACGAGATCGACCTTGCCGAGACCCGCAACGATGTCCGCCGGTTCACGCTTGTCCGCGAATTGCATGACGGCGATATCGAGACGCCCGGCGTGAGCGGCGAGTGGCGCAAGAAGGAGTGAGGCGGCAGCGGCGAAAAGAATGGTGGGACGCATGCACAAACGCTTCCCAGATGGGTCCGAACCATGCAACAGAAAAGCCGTGACGCCATCCCCCGAGACGGACTTCTGGAGCGCGCCCGATGGCACGCGTTTTCGCCGGGTGCGTTGGAGGGCGGAAAGTGCGCCGCGGGCGAGGGTCATTGCCCTCCACGGGCTGAGCTGCCGCTCCGAAGATTTTGCCCCGCTGGCGGAGCGCTTCAGCGAGCGCGGGATTCTCGTCGAGGCCTGGGATTTGCGCGGGCAGGGCCTGGATCCCGATCCGACGCGCCGCGGCGCCTGGCTGGAGATCGACGGCATGCTCGCCGATCTCGCGGCGTTTGCCGGTGAGCCCACGGAGCTGCCGCTCTTCCTTGCCGGGGACAGCATGGGCGCCCTTCTCGCGATTCAGGCTGCGGCGCGGCCGGAATGGCGGTCGCGGCTGGCGGGGCTGATGCTGTTCGTGCCGGTGGTCGCGCTTGCCCGGGAGAATCCGCGGTGGGTGAAGCCGACGCTGCGATTTCTTTCCGCGATCCTCCCGGGTCTGCGGCTGAAGCCGAGCTGGTTCGTGCAGGGCAGCGGCGAGATGCCCATTCTCACGCGTATTCCGGAGCGTCAGCACGAGCTGGCAACCGCGCCGCATCGCCTCGGCCCGCTCACGTTTTCCTTCCTCGCGAACATGGGCGACCTTATCGAGACGGCGCCGCCCGCGGCTTCGAAGATCCGGACTCCGACGGCGCTGTTTTCTGCGGGCCATGACGTTTTCATTACCGAGGCCCAGCAATGCGCGTTTTTTGCGGACATTGCGGCGCCGGACAAGATGCACTTCCATTACCCCGAAGCGTTTCACCAGCTGCTTTTCGATCTCGACGCCGAGCAGGTGCTTGCCGACGCGACGGCGTGGATTGAAGCGCGCCTGCCTACGACGCCATCCCTGCGATCAGCGGCGCGTATTTGTCGGTCACGACGTGCCGGCGAATCTTGAGCGTGGCGGTGAGTTCGTCGCCAACCTCGAATCCTTTCGGAATAAAGCGCCAGGCGCCGATGCGCTCGAAGGGCTTGAATCCCGTCTCGGCGCAGACGAGCCGGCGAATCTCCGCGTCGACCAGTTCTCGCGCCGCAGGATTCTGCTCGAGCGCTGCAATGGAATCCGCGGCGATGCCGGCGGATTTGAAGGCGTCGAGATGCGGCACGAGAATCGCGCCGAGAAATTTCTGGTCCTGTCCGACGACCATGCATTGGTCGATGTAGGGCGACTGCGTGAGCTTGTTCTCGATCGGAAGTGGCTCTACGTTTTCGCCGCTGAGAAGGACGATCGTATCCTTCGAGCGGCCGACGATTTTCAGGCAATCGTTGAATGTGACGAGGCCGATGTCGCCGGTGTTCAGCCAGCCGTCCCTGAGGATGCGGGCGGTGCCGGCGGGATCCTTGTAATAGCCAGCCATGATCTGCGGGCCCCTGGCGTGAATCTCGCCGCGCATGCCCCGGCCGTCGCCGCGATACTTGGGATTCGGATACAGCGTCTCGCCGGTATTGAGATCGACAATGCGCACCTCGGTCTCGAGATAGAGCGGGCCGACGGTGCCGATCACGAGATTGTCCCACGAGCGGACCGCGAGCACGGGCGCCGTCTCGGTGAGGCCGTAGCCTTCGAGCACGGGGATCCCGATGAAGTTGAAGAACTCGTCGACGTGGGGCTGGAGCGCGCCGCCACCGCTGATCGTGCCGCGAAACTCGCCCCCGACGACGGATCGCAATTTCTTCAGGACGATCCCGTCGAGCACGAGAAAGGGCAGCGTGTAAACGATGAGGTTGCCGACGTGGCCGGCGGCGAGGAGAAGGGATTCCGGGAGGCTCCGGCCGGTCAGGTCGAGCTGCTGCCCGCGGAAGAAGCGCTGCGCGCGCTTCACGCGCACGGCGCTGCGGTAGGCGACGTTGAAAAGCGCGCGCTGAGGGCCGGCCGCCTTTTCGACGTTGGCGAAAATCCTGTGGTAGAGGTTCTCCCACAGCCGCGGCGCGGAGCACATGACGGTGGGTTTCACCGTGCGGAGATCTTCTGCGATGTGCCGCACGGTCGTGTAGTAGGTGCAGACATTCCAGCTGAGGGCGAGCATGGCGAAGACGCGCTCGTAGCTGTGCCAGATGGGCAGGATCGAGAGTGCGCGGCCACCAGCGGGCAGCGCGAACGGAAGATTGCGCACCTGCGAGACCATGTTCGCGTGCGTGAGTTGCACGCCCTTGGGCGTTCCGGTCGTGCCCGAAGTGTAGATCAGCGTGAAGAGGTCGCCGGGCTGGATCTGCGCGGTGCGTTCCTCGGCGCGTCGATCGCCAGCGGCGCGCAATTCCCGGCCGCGGGCCTCCAGATCGGCGAGGCGCAATGCCTCGGCGTCGCCGGTAAACGCGGGATCCATCACGATCACGTGACGGATGCCGGCCACGGCCGCTTCGCGAAATTTGGCGAGCATCGCGGCATGCTCGACGAAGCAGACGCGCACGTCGGCGTGCTCGAGAATGTAACGAATTTCGGCGGGAGTGACGTCGGTGCCGCGCGGGACATCCGCGGCGCCGCAGAGCTGCACCGCGGCGTCGCAGAGGATCCACTCGAGGCGGTTGTCGGCAAGCAGCCCCACGTGTTCGCGGGCCTCGACGCCGAGATCGATGAGGCCGGTCGCGAGATTCAGGGCGCGTTCATAGACCTCGCGATAGCTCGTGAACGTGAACGTGCCGCCCTTCTGTCGCGTGGCGTAACCGGGGGCATCGCCGAAGGCGGTCGCGGCGTCGCGGAAGAGCTCCGCGATATTTTTGGGGAGAATGCGAGTGGTCATGAATTCGCGTTCAAGCGGACGGCCGGGGCGGCCCGCCGGATTCGCGGAACGTGATGCGGGCTTTCGTCAGATCATAGGGTGAAAGCTCCACCGTGACGGCATCGCCGGGCACGATGCGGATGAAATGTTTGCGCATCTTGCCGGAGATGTGGGCGAGCACGATGTGGCCATTGCCGAGCTTTACGCGAAACATCGTGCCAGGAAGAACCTCGGTGACGATGCCTTGGGCGGAAAGAGCCTCTTCCTTTGACATAGCTGCGGCGGGTTATAAGCCGTCCACCGCCTCGAAATCAACCCATCTCACCAGCGAGGCGAGGTTTGGCAACCCCTCCGCATGCCATGTCACGGGGGGAAATTGCATGCGGCCAAGCGGGCAGATGCGGGAGGCGCCGAGCGTCGCGATCCTGGCGGCGTTCACCTCGGTCGCGGGCCAGATGCCGATCGCGCCGAGCCAGCTGGCGACGGGTGCGAGCGCGCTGGCGAGGCCGGCGGCGGGGAGAGGCTTCACGAAGACGACGCGGTCCAGCGGGGATGTCGCAAACCAGGGATCTTCTTCGTAAATCACGGTCCAATCCGTGCCGGTGGCGCTGGTCCACAACTGCACTCGCGGATCGCTCGCCGAGCGAAAGGCATAGCTGGCGCGGAGGTCGGCGATGGCCGCATTGCCGCCAACGCTGAGCGCACGCCGAGGCGTGGCTCGATTGAAGGCGTCCATGGCTTCCGCAAGCCTCGCGGCGTAGGTCCGCGCGGAGAGGCCGCGAGATTCGTCGACGTAGATGTCGTGCGGAGAGAGGCAGCCCTGCTGGTCGTAGAGCGAGACGTCGCGCGCGGCGCTCGCGGCGGATTCGCACGCGGGATCGTCGAACACGATCGCGAGACTCACCCGATGCCCGTGGGCCTGGAAGGGCACCCCGGGCGAAACTTTCGCGCGAAAGTGGGCGATCGTCTCGTCGCTACCGAAGATCGCCATGGCCCCGGCCTCGCGCAGCCAGGCATCGGGAAGCGAGGAACTCAGCTCGACGCGCGCGGCGAGATCTGGCGGAAGATTCGCCCGAAAGGCGTCCACTTCGGGAAGGCCGACGGCGGGGACCTTCACGCGATTGTGCGCACCGAGAAGCAGGCCGCGGAGCAGGCTTTGCAGCGCGGCGTGCGGGGTGTTCCCGCTCACGATGTGAAGGATGCTTTCTGGAGCGATCGCCCGCGCGAGGCGCCCACCGTAGGGGCGGAAACCGTCGAGAATCTCCGCATGCCCCAACTCGAGCGCGACGAGCTGGACCAAGTCGGCCGTTCGGATTTCGCCCAAGATCGGAAATCGCGCGGCGACCTCGGCCAGGGCCTCGGCTCGGGCGGCAGTGGGTCGAAGACGCTCGGGAGTCATGAATGGCCGACAACATGGGCGGCTTAGAGAAAAATCGCGAGCAAACCCTAACTGTCGATTTTTATACTTTCCAAGAACACTCAACTTCGGAATGATCCGGCCCCGTGCAACAAAAAAACCTGCCATTCGAAATCCAGGAATTCGAACGTCTGCTGGCCCGGCCTAACAGTGATCCCACCGGCCTCGCGGGGTTTTTCAACAGCGGGCAAATTTACGTGGGGCGCGTCCCGGCCCGGCTCGACGTGATGGGAGGCATCGCCGATTACTCCGGCGCGAATGTTTGCGAAGCCGTGCTCGGCCGCGGAATGTTGATGGCGCTCCAGCCCCGGACTGATCGGACGCTGCGCATTCGCACGATTCAGGAAGGCCGGCGCTCGCTTCCGGTGGAAACCCGCATTCCGCTCGACTATTTCGCCTCCGGCGACGGGCTGGCCAGCTACCCCGAGATTCACGAGCTCTGCTCGGCGAATCCCCTCTCGAGCTGGGTCTCTTACATCGGCGGAACGATCTTCACCCTGCTCAAGGAGGAGTCCATCCGGCTGCCCTACGGCTTCAGCCTCCTGCTGCTCAGCGCCGTGCCCATGAATGTCGGCATCGGCAGCTCCGCCGCGGTCGAGATCGGCACGATCTCCGCGCTGAACGCCTACCTGGGCCTCGGACTGGATGCGAGCCGGATCGCGAGGCTTGCGCAGATGGCAGAGAACCATGTCGTCGGCGCGCCGTGCGGCATCATGGACCAGACCGCCATTACCAGCGGCCGCGAAGGCCGGCTCACCCACATTCTCTGCCGTCCCGGGAAGGTTCTCGGCGATCTGGCCATTCCGCGTGGCACCGGTTTCATGGGCATCAGTTCGATGGTGCGTCATTCCGTTGGCGCAAATCCCTACAGCGACACACGCATCGGCGCGTTCATGGGCCGTCGCATCATCAACGACCAGCGCGCGAAGACCGGCGCCGGCCGGCTCGAATACATCACCGAGCTCTCGGTCGCGGAGTTCAACGAGCAATACGCCGGCATTCTTCCGGAAAAGATTCTCGGCTCGGAATTCGTCACCGCCTACCGCACGCACGACGATCCCGTCACCACGATCCAGCCCGACGCGACCTATCGCGTTGCGGGGCCGTCCCGTCACCCGGTCGAGGAGAACGAGCGCGTGCTGGCTTTCATGGAGGCTCTCAAGTCGGCCGGGGAGGGCGATACGGCCGCATTGGTGACTGCCGGGGAGCTCATGTATTCCGCGCACGAGAGCTACCGCACGAACTGCCATCTCTCGGTGCCGGAAGTGGATTTCCTCGTCGAGGCCGTGCGCAAGCGCGGACCGAAGAGCGGCCTGTATGGCGCGAAGATCACCGGTGGCGGCACGGGCGGCACGGTGGCGATTTACGGGCAGCTCGACGCGCTGAAGAAGCAGGTGCCCGAGATCGCCGAGGAGTATTCCCGTCTGATCGGCCAGCTTCCCGACATCTTCGAGGGCACGTCGCCTGGCGCGCTCGAGTTCGGCGCCCGCCGCTATCACTTCGACGCGAACGGCTGGGGCGGCGAGCCGGTCTGATTTCCTGATCACAATGAGCGCCACTGTTCGCAAAGCCGTCGTGCCCGCCGCGGGTCTTGGCACCCGCCTGTTTCCCGCCTCGCACGCGGTGAAGAAGGAGCTGTTCCCCGTGGTCGGCCCCGACGGCATCGCTCGCGCGATGATTCATTACCACCTGCTCGAGCTTGTGAATGCGGGCATCGAGGAGGTTTGCGTGATCGTCCAGCCCGGCGACGACGCGCCCATCCGCGCCTACTTCGAAGGGGCCGACGATGCCTACCTGCGCCGGCTCGAGAAATACCCGCGCCTCCACGCCGAGGCCCTGCATAT
The DNA here is from genome assembly GCA_036569045.1 of Chthoniobacterales bacterium. NCBI lineage: Bacteria > Pseudomonadati > Verrucomicrobiota > Spartobacteria > Chthoniobacterales > Chthoniobacterales bacterium. The sequence continues at coordinate 28,776 of DATCRI010000010.1, forward strand.
GCGCGAGCTGGCGGGCCGCCTGCGCTTCGCCACGCAGCACGAACAGGAAGGCTACGGCCACGCCGTCTTCCAATCCCGCGATTTCGCTGCCGGTGAGCCGGTCGTGCTCTGCCTCGGCGATCATCTTTTCCGTGGCGTGACGACTTCCCCCGCGCAGGAGCTCATGGCGCATTGGGACGGCGTTCGCAGCGTCTCCGCGGTCAACCGCATCTCGCCGGGAGAACTCAAGGGCTACGGCACCATTGCGGGAAAGCGGAGCGCCGAAGAACCGCGCCTCATCGACGTTTCGCTCATCATCGAAAAGCCGGCCGTCGAGGTCGCGCGCGAGTCGCTCCATGTCGACGGACTCCCGGAGGACACGTTTCTCGGCTGGTTCGGCATGCACCTGCTCGCGCCCAGCATCTACGACGTTCTCGAGGAAATGATTCGCGGCGACATGCGCGACGGCGGCGAATTCCAGCTCACCCGCGCCCAGGAAATCCAGCGCCAGCGCCACGGCTATCTCGCGCTCGAGATGACCAGTGCGCAGCGCTACGATTTCGGCGTGCCGGACGATTTTCTCGCGAGCGTTGCCGCCTTTCGGCAGTAGTCATCGGGAGTGAATCCGCACGTCGAGGTTTCCGGCACCGGTGACATTCCGGTCGTGTGTGTGCATGGCTGGGCCTGTCACGGCGGGCATTTCGCCGAGGTGGCGGAACGGCTTGGGTCGCGATTCCGGGTGTATCGGCCGGATCTGCCGGGGCATGGCCAGACGCCGCTCGGAAACTTCGAGCCAACCTTTCCCGGCTACACGGCCGTCCTCGCTGATTTCTTGAAATCGCTCGCCCCGGCGCGTCCGATGGTCGTCGGACACAGCATGGGCGGCGTGCTTTCGCTGATGGCGGCTGCCCAGGTCGACGTGCGTGCGGTGATCAATCTCGACGGCAGCCTGCCTGCGCGGGAGAGCACGCTGGCTGCGCAGGCGACGGTGGCCTCATGGCTCGATGAACCCGATTATCTCGAGCGGCTGCGGGTCGCGCTCGCGGAAGGATTTTTTCTCCCGACGGAGCGCGGACCGCGATGCAACGAAATCATCGACGGCATGTGCCGCGCGCCGCGCGAAGTTCTCCGATTTCTGCCGGAGCAGATTCACACGATCGATCCCTCCGCGTTTCTGCCGCGAGTGCAGGCGCCGATGCTCTACGTCGGGGCAGCGCGACCGCGCTACGACGAGGCAGGGGCGCTCGCGCTGAATGCGGCGATCCGGTTCACGCAGATTGCCGGCGCGGGTCACTTCCTGCCGATTTTTGCGGCGGAGAAAGTTGCGGATCTCGTCGAGCGAGTCGCTGCGGCGACCTAGCCGGAGGGCCGCATTCGGGCCTCGAGGATCCAGCGCCACGGGATGGCGCCGTGGCTGAGCATCCAGTCGTTGAACTGCTTGAGCGACCAGCCTTCGCCCTCCACGAAATGCGCGTGCAGGCGCTCCACCTCGAGGCGGCCGAGCAGGTAGCTCATCGGGACGGTTGGCGAGCTTGTATACCAGTTCACGTCGCCCTGCGCGCGGGCCTTCGTGAAGCCGACGCCGTCCATGAGGACCTTGCACGCGCCGTCGTAGCTGAGGCTGCCGTCATGCAGGCCGCAATCGATGATGATGCGATAGGCGCGCCAGAGGGCGTCCTGAAGCTCCTGCAGGCGGGTGAGGGGATGGGCGGCGAGGTCGACGATGCCGCGATCGACGCACATCTTTTCGCACCAGAGCGTCCAGCCCTCGTAGTAGATCGAGTGCGCGAACAGGCGGCGCAGCTTGCTCGGATGCTGGTTCTGAATGGCGAACTGCAGGTGATGGCCGGGATAGGCCTCGTGCGCGGCGGTGAGTTCAATGCCGTGGTGCTGGCGAATCTCGGCGAGCTTCCTTGCGGGATCCGTCTGCGTGAGGCTGAGGTCGTTCACCCAGAAAATGCCGACCTGCCGGCGCGAGTAGGCGGGCGGCTGGTTGTAGGCGGCGGTGGGAAACTGGTGCCGCAGAAAGGCCGGCACGGGCAGCACGTCGAGCGATTCGCCGGTGGGCAGCGTCACGAGATCGAGCTCGCCGAGGCGCGCGCGAATCTGCGCGGTGGTGTCGCGGTAGAGGTCGATGAGCGGGCGGTCGGGGGTCCATGCCGCGGAGGCCGCGGCCAGGGCGGCGGCGGGATCCTTCAACCCCAGGCGGGCGGCCTCGGCACGCAACTCGCCTTTGAATCGCTCGATGAGTGCGAGGCCATTCGCGCGAATCTCCGGCAGCGATTGGTCGAAGCCGAGGCGTTCGCGCATGAGAAACTCGAAGCCCTCCCGGCCGACGGCGTAGCCATCCTTCGGACCGGGCGGCTTTTTGCGGATCGCCGCGGCATAGTCGGCGAAGGCCTGCTTCGCGGCGGTGATGAGCCGGGCATTGCGGTCGGGATTTGCGGAAAGCGCGCCAAGCTCTGCCTCGAGGCCGGTGAGAAACTCGATGCCGCCCTCGGCGGAAGCCAGCGCGAGCTTCGTCCAAAGCGGAACGGGACGGCGGAGGTTGCGGGCGCCGGTCGCGAGATAGGCGGGAATTTTTTCGAGACGCGATTCGATGGCCGGAAGCGCCCGGCGCAGCGCCGCTGGCGAGTGGGCGTGGCGAATGACGAGGTCGAAGATGGCGTGGGTGGCGCCGTCGACGGGACGCTGGGGGTTGGTGCGCCAGCGCTCGAGGCGGTCCTCGTAGAATGCGCTGGTGCGGAGCATCGCGAGAAATCCGCGGCGGTCGAGGTAGTCGTCGCCCGTGAACTCGGCCTCGGGAAGCGCCTCGACGGCAGCGAGGGTGCGGGCGACGAGAGCGTTCTGCGCGCGGAAGTCCGCGGCGGAGTTTGTGCTCAGGCCGGCATCATATTTCGCGAGGCCGAGAGCGCTGGCGTCCTCGGGAAAGCGCACGTGGCTTTCGGCGAGAAAAGCGTCCGCGAGGCGGCGAAACGCGCGCGGGGCGGCGGAGGGTTTACTCGACGATGTCGAGGAGGTTGCCTTTGTCATCAGTCTTGGAAAGCGCGGCGGTGATCATGTCGTTCGCGAGATTGCGCATTTCCTTCACCTCGGACTCCGAAGGCGGGCGTTCGCCGAAGTTGCTCTCGATCGCGTAGAGCGTCTTGAGCTTCGAGAGCAGCAGCGTGACGAGTGGCGTCTGCTTCAGGCGGGGGTTCAGCGTGTCGAGCCGGTCGACGAAATAGCCCATCACGTCGAGACGCTTGAGGCCCTCGGCGCGCTTGGCGGTGTAGTTGTCGGCGGTGGCGTTGGTCGCAAGCTGAAAGCCGCGCAGCCAGCCGCCGAAGCTGATGAGATGAGCCAGTTCCTCGTCGTGGAGGTTCATCATCGCGCCCTCGACATCGGCCTGCGTCTTGATGAGTTCCTCGCGAAGTTTCATCCAGTCGCCCTTCTGCCCAAGGTCGATCAGGCTGGCGGCGCGTTTCGTGAGGCTGTCGCCCACGCCGAGCGCGCGGGCCTGCCGGAGCAGGGCGCGGCCGACGTTCTGAATGCTCTGCGGTCGCTCGTTGATGACGATGACGAAGCCGTCGGCGACGACGATGCCGAAGTGCAGGGCGGTCTGAAAGCGGTTCGGAAACGTGGCGTCGAGGTTGTTCGACTCGACGAGTTTCATCGGGATCGGCTGGAAGCTGTCGAGGTCGAGCAGGAGCTTCTGAATCTGCGGCGTCGTGGTGTCGTTCACGCCGAGCTCCTCGCGCATGTGACCCTCGGCGCCCTCGGCGAAATCTCCACCGTCGTCCTGAGCCCGGGCGGGATTCGCGCCGAGAATGGTGGCGAACGAAAGGACGGCCAGCAGACGGGAAAGCATAACGAGGGAAAAACGTGCCATAGGTCGCGACGGTTGTCCATGCGCCCTCTGCCGCGAAGATTCGAAGAATCGGCTTTCGCCGGCACGCGGTTGGCGGATACTGGGGACATGGTTATCGGCGTTCCGAAGGAGATCAAGGAACAGGAAGCCCGCGTCGCCCTGCCTCCGGCCGCGGCTTATCAACTCGCCAAACGTGGCCACGAAATCCTGGTCGAGGCCGGCGCCGGGCTCGGCTCCGGCTTTTCGGATGAGGAATACACGGCCGCTGGCGCGCGGCTCGTGCCGCAGCACGCGGACGTCTTTGCGCAGGCCGATCTCATCGTGAAGGTGAAAGAGCCGCTCGCGGCGGAATATCCGCTGCTGAGGCCCGGCCAGCTGCTTTTCACCTACCTGCACCTCGCGGCGAACAAGACGCTGACCGAGGCGCTTCTCGCGACCGGGGCGACCTGCGTCGCCTACGAGACGGTCGAGGTGGACCGCCGTCTGCCGCTGCTCGAGCCGATGAGCGAGATCGCCGGCCGCATGTCGACTCTCGTCGGTGGCTATTTCCTCGCGAAGCACCAGGGCGGCAAAGGCGTGCTGCTCGGCGGCGTGCCCGGCGTGCTGCCCGGCAAGGTCGTCGTGATCGGGGGTGGCACCGCCGGCGTGAATGCCGCGCGCATGGCTGCCGGACTCGGCGCCGACGTGACGATTCTCGAGGTCGATCTCGAGCGCATGCGCTTCCTCGACATCACGATGCCCGGCGCGAACACCCTTTTTTCCAGCGAGGCGAATCTCATGGATCTGCTTCCCGCCCTCGATCTGCTCATCGGCGCGGTGCTCGTCCCCGGGGCGAAGGCGCCGAAACTCATCACGCGTGAAATGCTCCGCCGGATGAAGCCGGGCAGCGTGCTCGTCGACATCGCGATCGACCAGGGCGGCTGCGCGGAAACCTCGCGGCCGACCACGCACCACGACCCCGTGTTCACCGAGGAAGGCGTGCAGCATTACTGCGTCGCCAACATGCCTGGCGCCTACGCCCGCACCGCCACGCAGGCGCTCACGAACGCCACCTACCGCTATGTGGAGTCCCTCGCCGACCTCGGTCTCGCGGAGGCCTGCAAACGGCAGCCCGGCCTGGTGCATGGCATCAATATTCAGGACGGCCGCCTCACGATCAAACCGGTGGCGGACGCGCTCGGCCTCACGTATTCTTCCGCTTCCGTCTGATGCAGTTGCCCGATTTGATCCGCGACATCGGGCGTCGCGCCCGCGAGGCGTCGCGCTCCCTGTCCACCCTCACCACCGAAACCAAGAACGCCGTCCTCTGCGGAATGGCCGATGAATTGCTTGCCCGCGAGGCGCAGATTCTCGAAGCCAACGCCGCCGATGTCGCCGGCGCCGCATCGCACGGGCTCGCCCCGGCCGCGATCGATCGCCTTACGCTCACGCCCGAGCGCCTGCGGAAAATTGCGGCCGATGTCCGCCACGTTGCGGACCTGCCCGATCCCGTGAACGAGCTGCTCGCGGAATGGACGCGGCCAAATGGCATTCGCATTTCCAAGGTGCGCAAACCCATCGGCGTGGTCGGCATCATTTACGAATCCCGCCCGAACGTCACCGCGGACGCCGCCGTGCTCTGCATCAAGACCGGCAATGCGGTCATCCTCCGCGGTGGCTCCGAGAGCCTTCGTTCGAATCTCGCCATCGCCGGGGCGCTCCAGGCCGGCGGCGCGCACGCCGGGCTGCCCGCCGATGCGGTGCAGCTCATTCCCGTCACCGACCGCGAGGCCGTGAAGCTCCTCGCGCAGATGGATGAATTTCTCGACGTCATCGTCCCGCGCGGCGGCAAGTCCCTCATCGAGGCTGTCGTCACGAATGCCCGCATGCCGGTCATCAAGCACTACGACGGTGTCTGCCACCTCTACGTCGACCCCGCGGCCGACGTGGAAATGGCCACAAGCATTCTCATCAATGCGAAATGCCAGCGCCCCGGAGTCTGCAATTCCGTGGAATGCCTGCTCGTCCATCGCGACATCGCGCCCGCATTTTTCGCTCACGCCGCGCCGGCCTTGCGGGCCCACGGCGTCGAGCTGCGAGCCGACGCCGAGGCTTTTTCGGAACTCGAGGCGCTTGGTTACCCGCAGCTCGTGCCGGCGACCGACGAGGATTTCAAAACCGAGTATCTGGCGCTCATTCTCAGCGTGAAGATCGTGCCTGGCCTCGCCGCCGCCATCGATCACATCGAGCACTACGGCTCGCACCACAGTGACGCCATCGTCACGGCGGACGAAGCTGTCGCGGAGCGCTTCCTGAACCAGGTCGACTCCGCGACCGTGTATTGGAACGCGTCGACGCGTTTCACCGACGGCGGCGAATTCGGTTTCGGCGCCGAGATCGGTATCAGCACCGACAAGCTCCACGCGCGCGGCCCCATGGCGCTGCCCGAGCTCACCACCTACCGCTACCTCATTCGTGGCGCAGGTCAGATCCGCCCATGAGCACGGCCCGCCAGGTTTTTTACGAAGGCCGGGTGCAGGGCGTCGGCTTCCGCTTCACGGTGAAGACGATCGCCAGGGGCTTCGACGTTGTCGGCTGGGTGCGCAATCTTCCGGACGACCGCGTCGAGCTGCAGGTCGGCGGCGACAAGGAGGAGGTCGAGGATTTCCTCACCGCGATTCGCGAAAGCGCCCTTGCAGGCCACATCCAGAAGGAGGACGTTTCCTCCATCCCGCCGCTGCAGGGCGTGCGGGGATTCACGATCACCAGCTGATCCCATGTCTGCCGCCCCCGTCGCCGTCCGCCTCCGCAATCTCACCCGCGTCTATCCCGTGCCGCTGCGGCGCGAGCGGCTCGTCGCCGTGCGCGACCTCTCGCTGGACGTTCATGAGGGCGAAGTCTACGGCTTGCTCGGCCCGAATGGCTCCGGCAAGAGCACCACGCTCAAGATGCTCCTCGGCCTCGTCACGCCGACGTCCGGCACCGCGGAGGTTTTCGGAAACGACAGTCGCGCCTTCGCCGCCCGCAACGAAGTCGGCTTCCTGCCCGAGAATCCGTATTTCTACAAATTCCTCACCGGCGCCGAGACGCTGCGTTTCTACGGCAAGCTCTGCGGGCTGCGCGGCGCGAAACTGAAGAACCGCATCGAGGAATTGCTCGCGATGGTTGGCCTCGAGGATGCCCGGAATCGCCGCGTTGGCGGGTATTCCAAGGGCATGCTCCAGCGCATCGGTCTCGCCCAGGCCATCATTCAGGACCCCCGCCTCGTCGTGCTCGACGAGCCCACCGCCGGCGTCGACCCGATCGGCTCGCGACAGATTCGCGATCTCATTCTTAGCCTGAAATCGCGCGGCATGACCGTCCTGCTCACCTCGCATCTGCTCGAGCAGGTGCAGGAGGTCTGCGACCGCGTTGGCATCATGGCCCGCGGCCGATTGTTGCGCGAAGGCAACCTCGACGAGCTCGTCTCGGTAGATTCGCAGACCCAATACGTCGTCGAAAACTCGACGCCCGAACTTGCCGCGCAAATCGAGGCGCTCGTCACGCAGGCCGGCGCCACGCTCGTGGAAACGCGCCGTCCGCAACGCACGCTGGAGAAGGTCTTTCTCGAGGTCACGAGCGCCGGCGATCAACCCGGCCGGCCGTGAGCTTCTTCATCACCGGCACGGATACCGAAGTCGGCAAGACCTTCTTTTCGGTGCGTCTCGTCCGCGCCCTTCGCGCCGCCGGCATCGACGCCGTCGGGTTCAAGCCCGTGGCCTGCGGCGACTGGGAGGATGTCGATGCGCTGGTCGAGGCGGCCGATGGCATCGAGCCGCGGTCGGCCATTTGCCCGGTGCATCTCGACATGCCGGCGTCGCCGCTCACCGCCGCCTTCGCGCAGGAAACGACCATCGATCCCGCGACAATGGTGTCGGCATATCGCGCCCTCGCGGCCCGGCACGAGATGGTCATCGTCGAAGGCGCCGGCGGCTGGCTCGTGCCGATCACGCCCGATTATTTCATCGCCGACCTTGCCACCGAGCTCGCGCTGCCCGTCATCCTCGTCGTGCGCAACCGCCTCGGCGCTCTCAACCACACGTTGCTCACGATCGAGAGCATCCACCGCTGCGGCCTGCCGTGCGTGGGCATTGTGCTCAATCACATCGACGCTTCGGATGATCCCGCCGCCCGATCGAATCGCGCGACCTTCGAGTTGCTTCGCTCCGTCCGGGTGCTTTGCGAGCTGGAATCCACGCACGCCGAGCTGGATCTCGGTCTGCTCGCGCTGCCCGGCGTGCGGCATTGATCCATGGCCGAGCCGCTTTTCGCCGCCCGGGGTCTGCGCAAGATCTACGTCACCGGCGACGTGGAAGTGCGCGCGCTCGATGGCGTCGATCTCGATCTCTTCGCGGGTGAGCTCGTTGTCCTGCTCGGCGCATCCGGGAGCGGAAAGTCCACATTGCTCAACAACCTCGGCGGCCTCGATGTGCCGTCTTCCGGCACCCTCACCTACCGCGGCCGCGATCTCGCCGGTGCGGACGAAGCGGAGCTCACGCGCTTTCGTCGCGATGCGGTGGGTTTTGTTTTTCAATTCTACAATCTCATCCCCAGCCTCACGGCGCGGGAGAACGTGGCGTTGATCACCGAGATCGCGCCGAATCCCATGGCGCCCGAGGACGCGCTGGCCCTCGTCGGCCTCGCCGATCGCATGGATCACTTTCCCTCGCAGCTTTCCGGCGGACAGCAGCAGCGCGTCGCCATCGCCCGCGCCATCGCGAAGCAGCCGGAGGTCCTCCTCTGCGACGAGCCCACCGGCGCCCTCGACGTCCGCACCGGCATCAATGTTCTCGAGGCGGTCGAGCGCGTGAATCGCGAGCTCGGCACGCTCACCGTCATCATCACGCACAATGCGGTGATCTCCGAAATGGCCGACCGCGTGATCCATCTCTCCGACGGAAAAATCTCGGGAATCGACCGCAATGCCGAGCGCCATGCGGTGAGCACGCTCGCCTGGTAGATGCGCGTCCACCCGCTCGATCTCAAGCTCCTGCGGGACATCGGCCGGATGAAGGGGCAGATGCTCGCCGTCGGTCTCATCATGGCCTGCGGCCTCGCGATGATGATCATGGCGCGCAGCCTCATCCTCTCGCTGGAGTCCACGCGCTCCGCCTATTACGAGCGCTTCCGCTTCGCCGATGTCTTCAGCGATCTCAAGCGAGCGCCGAACAGCCTGCGGACGCGTCTTGCGGAGATTCCCGGCGTCGGCGCCGTCGAGACGCGCGTAACCGGCCGCATTCGGCTGAATCTTCCCGGACTTACCGAGCCGGCCGACGGCACGATTCTTTCGATTCCCGACGACCGCCCCAGCCAGCTCAACCAACTCTTTCTGCGCAGCGGGCGGCTGCCGGAACGCGGTCGTGCGAAGGAGGTCGTCGTGGGCGAAGCGTTCGCGAAAGCCCATGGATTCAGCGTCGGCGACACGATCGATGCGATCCTCTACGGCGCGGAGGAGCGATTGACGATCGTGGGAATCGCGCTGTCGCCCGAGTTTGTTTTCGAAGCGCGGCCCGGGGACACGCTGCCCGACAACAAGCGATTCGGTGTCTTCTGGATGAATGAACGTGAGCTCGCGGATGCGTTCAACCTCGACGGCGCGTTCAACAACGTCCTCATCGACGTCGCACCAGGCGAGGACGCCGCGCCGGTCATCGCCGCGCTGGATCGCCTCCTCGCGCCCTACGGCGGCCTCGTCGCCTACGACCGCCGCGACCATCCCTCCGCCCGCCAGCTCGACGACGAGATCGCCGTGCTCACCGGCCTGTCGTTCGCCTTCCCCGTCGTGTTCCTCAGCATCGCGGCGTTCATGACGAGCGCCGTGCTCACGCGACTGATCCGGCTGCAACGCGAGCAGATCGCGCAGCTCAAGGCCTTCGGCTACTCGTCGTGGCAGGTCGGCGGCCACTACCTGAAATTCGCGCTCGTCATCGTGATTGTTGGCCTCGCGGTCGGCACCGTCGCCGGCTTCTGGCTCGGCGATCACGTCGTCACGCTCTACCACAAGTTTTTCCAGTTCCCCTCGCTCACCTTTCATCCCGCCTATCCCGCGATCGGCGCGGCGTTCCTGGTGAGTGCGGGCGCCGCATTCGTTGGCGTGCTCGGCGCCGTGCGTCAGGCGGTGAAATTGCCGCCCGCGGAGGCGATGCGACCGGAACCGCCCGCCGAGTTTCGACCATCTGCCTTCGAGCGACTCGGCTTGCAGCGCTTCCTCAGTCCGTCGTTTCGGATGGCATTGCGCAATCTCGAGCGCAAGCCGTGGCAGGCGTTCTTCACCGCGCTCGGGCTCATGCTGGCGACGGGCATCCCCATCGTTCCTGGCGCGATGCGCGACGGCATTCACTACCTGCTCGATTTTCAATGGGACCTCGCCCAGCGCCAGGACGTAACCGTCAGCCTCATCGAACCCGGCCCGGCCTCCGCCTTCACGGCCCTTGATCATCTGCCCGGAGTCTTTGCGGCGGAGCCCTTTCGTGCGGTGCCGGCGCGGCTGCGCAATGGCCACCGATCCTACCGCACCGCGGTGACCGGCGTGCCGCCAAATACGCGACTCAACCGCGCGCTGGATCGCTTCGGACGCCCGATTCCGCTGCCTCCGGACGGCCTCATCATGTCGGCCAAGCTCGCCGAGATGATCGGCGCGAAGCCCGGCGACCAAATCTGGATCGAGGTGCAGGAGGGCCGGCGACCGCGCGCGCTCGTGACGGTGCAGAGCCTCATCACGGACTACTCCGGCCTCAGCGCCTACATGGATATCGACGCGCTCCGCGGGCTCATGCGCGAGGGCGGCACGGTGAGCGGCGCGCATCTGGCTCTCGACGCTTCGCAGCGGGACGCGTTCATGGCGGCGATCAAGGAGGCGCCTCGGGTCGCGAGCCTCGGCATCAAGACCTCCGTGCGCGAGAGTTTCCGCAAGACTACGGCGGAATCCATCTCGCTGATCCAGGGACTCTATTTTACGTTCTCGGTCATTGTGGCATTCGGCGTGGTCTACAACAGCGCACGCATCGCGCTCTCGGAACGCAGTCGCGATCTGGCGACGTTGCGCGTGATCGGCTTTTCGAATCGCGAAGTCGCCGCGGTGCTGATCGGCGAGCTCGCCATGCTCACTCTCGTGGCGCTCCCGATCGGCCTGGCCGTCGGCGCGGCTCTTGCGAGCTGGATCGTCTCCTCGGCGAGCACGGAAAGCGTGCGCCTGCCGCTCGTGCTCACGCCGCGCACGTTTTCCACGGCGGTTCTCATCGTGCTCGCGTCCGCGCTGGTCTCCTTTGCCGTGGTGAGCCGGCGCATCCGCCATCTCGATCTCCTCGGCGTTCTCAAGGCTCGCGATTAGCATCTTCATGGAAACTTCGAACACGCGCCGCCGTTCCAGATCTCCGCTCCGTCGCTTCGTGCCGTGGATTGGCGGCGCTGCGCTGGTCGGCTTCATCGTCTGGGGCCTGCTGCCGCAGCCGATTCCGGTCGATGCGGGCGAGGTGACGCGCGGGCCGCTCAAGGTCACCGTGCTCGAGGAGGGCAAGACGCGGATCCGCCACCGGTATGTGATCTCGTCGCCCGTGCCGGCCTACCTCAATCGCGTGCCGTTGCGGGCCGGGGCCGAAATCGTCGAGGGCGAGACCGTGCTGGCCACGCTTGCGCCGGCGCCGGCGAGCTTTCTCGATCCACGCGCCCGCGCCCAGGCCGAGGCGGCGTTGCAATCCGCCGACGCGGCCATCGAGCAGCGCGCCGCCCAGGTCGAGAGCGTGCGGGCGGATCTCGATCTCGCGCGCAAGGAGCTCAAGCGCAACGAACAGCTCAGGCGCACCGGCGCGATTGCCCAGTCGCAATGGGACACCGCGGCGAATCGCGTGGACGTGCTGCGTCGCAATCTCGACTCCGCGGAATTCTCGTTGAAGGTCGCAAAGTTCGAGCGCGAGCAGGCCGAGGCTTCGCTCATGCAGATGAAATCGGCGACGCCGGCTGGAGTGGCGCCGGTCGAGATCCGGGCGCCGGTGACGGGGCGCGTGTTGAACGTCTTCGAGGAAAGCGCCCGCATGGTGAACGCCGGACAGTCGATCATGGAGGTCGGCGATCCGCGCGACCTCGAGGCGGAGATCGAGATGCTGTCGACGGATGCCGTGAACGTGCGCGCCGGTGCCGAGGTTTCCATCGAGCAATGGGGCGGCGGCCAGCCGCTGGCGGGCCACGTCACGCTCGTCGAGCCGGGCGGTTACACGAAGGTCTCTGCGCTCGGCGTCGATGAGCAGCGCACGCTCGTGCGGGTCGATTTCGACAATCTTCCCGAGGGCGTTTTCGGCGACCGATTTCGTGTCGAGGCCCGTGTGACGACCTGGGCCGGCAAGGATGTCCTGCAAGCACCGACCGGCGCGCTTTTTCGTCGCGGCAACGACTGGATGACGTTCCTCCTGGAGGGCGGCCGCGCGAGGCTGGCGAAGGTCGAGATTGCCCACAACAACGGCGTCTCCGCCGAGGTGACGGCGGGATTGAAGGCGGGCGACCGCGTGATCCTTCACCCGCCGGATACCATTTCCGACGGCAGCAGGGTGAGCGTGCGCGCCGCCGATTAGCTGCTATGCTGCCGGCATGAAACGCCTTCTGCCTCTCGTTGCCCTCCTGCTCGCCGGCTGCGCCTGGCTGCCCGAGGAAGGCCCGCCGATGAAGACTCTCAGCGGCACGCTCACCTTTCGGGATACGACCGCCCTGCCACCTTCGGCGATCGCGCACGTGACGGTGGTTCCCACATCCGCGACGACGGTGGCGGATTCGGTCGTGCAGGGTGATTTCCCGGCGAAGACCGGAACGGAGGTTTCCTTCTCGCTGAAATTTCCCGCCGAAAAGGTCGCCGGCGCGGGTGATTACCTCGTGCTGGCGCAGATCATCGACCACGGCAAGGTCTGGTATTCCAACCTCAGCTCGCCGATGCGCGTGAGCTTCATTGCCGATCCCGGGAATCTGGTGATTCCGCTGCGTCGCGAGTCTCTGCGGATCGGGCAGTAGCTTCGACTTGGAAACAAAAAGGCCCGCCGGGAGGCGGGCCTTTTGTTTGGGATGCTTTCGCGGCTGCCGCTTAGTAGCGGTAGTGGTCGGGCTTGTAGGGGCCTTCGACCTTCACGCCGATGTAGGCGGCCTGCTCGGGCGTGAGCTTGGTGAGCTTCGCGCCGATCTTCTCGAGGTGCAGGCGGGCGACTTCCTCGTCGAGCTGCTTGCTGAGGACCTTCACGCCGGCCTTGTTCGTCTCGCGGTTCTTCCAGAGGTCGAGCTGGGCGAGCGTCTGGTTCGTGAAGCTGTTCGACATGACGAAGCTCGGGTGGCCGGTGGCGCAGCCGAGGTTCACGAGGCGGCCTTCCGCCAGCATGTAGAGCTGATGGCCGTCTTCGAACGTGTATTGGTCGACCTGTGGCTTGATCTCGATTTTCTTCACGCCGGCGAGGTTGTTGAGCGCGTCGACCTGGATCTCGTTGTCGAAGTGGCCGATGTTACAAACGATCGCCTGGTCCTTCATCTTCGTGAGGTGCTCGAGGCGGATGATGTCCTTGTTGCCGGTCGTGGTGACGTAGATGTCGCCCCAGCCGAGGGTGTCCTCGATGGGGAGGACGCGGAAGCCTTCCATCGCGGCCTGCAGCGCGCAGATGGGATCGATCTCGGTGACGACGACCTGGGCGCCCTGGGCGCGAAGGGCCTGGGCGCAACCCTTGCCGACGTCGCCGTAGCCGCAGACCACGCCGACCTTGCCGGAGATCATCACGTCGGTGGCGCGCTTGATGCCATCGACGAGCGACTCGCGGCAGCCGTAGAGGTTGTCGAATTTCGACTTCGTGACGGAGTCATTCACGTTGATCGCCGGGACGCGGAGCTTGCCGGCCTGGTGCATTTCGTAAAGGCGATGGACGCCGGTCGTGGTCTCTTCGGAGACGCCCTTCCAGTCCTTGAGGTAGCCGGTCCATTTGAGGGGATCCTCGGCGTTGACTTTCTTGAGGAGGGCCTTGATGACGCCTTCTTCGTGGGAGCCGGCCGCGCCGTTCACCCAGGAGGTGTCGCCTTCCTCGAGCTCGGCGCCCTTGTGGATGAGGAGCGTCGCGTCGCCACCGTCATCGACGATGAGCTGCGGGCCCTTGCCGTCCGGCCAGGTGAGCGCCTTGAGGGTGCAGTCCCAGTATTCCTCGAGGGTCTCGCCCTTACAGGCAAAGACAGGGATGCCGGCGGCGGCGATCGCGGCGGCGGCGTGGTCCTGCGTGGAGAAGATGTTGCACGAGCACCAGCGGACGTTCGCGCCGAGGTCGACGAGCGTCTCGATGAGCACGGCGGTCTGGATGGTCATGTGCAGGCTGCCCATGATGCGGACGCCGGCGAGCGGCTTCTCCGCGGCGTATTTGCGGCGGGTCGCCATGAGGCCGGGCATTTCGTGCTCGGCGATCTGGATTTCCTTGCGTCCGAACTCAGCGAGGCTGATGTCGCGGACGGCGTAGTCGTTTGTTTTGTTGGCTTCGAGGATCGTGCTCATATCAAATTTTTGGGTGGCGGGTTTGGAACCACGGAGGCACCAAGACACCAAGGATATCTGACCTTGGTGCCTTCGTGTCTTGGTGGTGGAAATTTCAGACGGCGGCCTTCTTGAGCGCGGCGGCCTTGTCGGTTTTCTCCCACGGCAGGTCGACGTCTTCCTTGCCGAAGTGGCCGTAGTTCGTGCTCTTCGAGTAGATCGGGCGGAGCAGGTCGAGCTGGCTGACGATGTCGGCCGGCTTGAAACTGAAGGTCTTCAGCACGGCGGCCTCGATCTTCTCCTCGGGCACGGAGTTCGTGCCGAAGGTGTCGATGTGAACGCTCACCGGCTGCGGGTGGCCGATCGCGTAGGCGAACTGCACCTCGCACTTCGCGGCGAGCCCGGCAGCCACGACATTCTTCGCAACGTAGCGGCCCATGTAGGCGGCGCTGCGGTCGACCTTCGACGGGTCCTTGCCCGAGAACGCGCCGCCGCCATGACGGCCGCTGCCGCCGTAGCTATCGACGATGATCTTGCGGCCGGTGAGGCCGGTGTCGCCCTGCGGACCGCCAATCACGAAGCGGCCGGTCGGGTTGATGAGGAACTCGGTGTCCTTGAGCATCGCCTTCGGGAGCACCTTCTTGATGACCTTCTCGATGCAGAATTTCTCGATCTCCGCGTGCTCGACGCCCTCGGCGTGCTGCGTGGAGATGACGACGTTCTTGATCGCGACCGGCTTGCCGTCCTCGTAGACGACGGAGACCTGGCTCTTCGCGTCGGGGCGCAGCCACTTCACCTTGCCGCTCTTGCGGATGCGGGTGAGCTCCCGACCGAGGCGATGGGCGAACATCACGGGCGCCGGCATCAGCTCGGGCGTCTCGTTGCAGGCGTAGCCAAACATCAGGCCCTGGTCGCCCGCGCCCTGCTCGGCGGTCTTCTTGCCCTTCGCCTTCTTGGAATCGACGCCCTGCGCGATGTCCGGCGATTGGGCGGTCATGAGGTTGGTGATGAACACCTTGTCGGCGTGAAAAACGTCGTCGTCGTTCACGTAGCCGATCTCGCGAATCGAGTCGCGGATGATCTTTTCGTAATCGAGCTTCGCCTTCGTGGTGATCTCGCCGCCGATCACGACGACGTTGCTCTTCACGAACGTCTCGCAAGCCACGCGGCTGGCGGGGTCCTGCGCCAGGCAGGCGTCGAGAACGGCATCGGAAATGGTGTCGGCAACCTTGTCAGGATGGCCTTCACCCACGGATTCGGAGGAAAAAATATAACGACGGGGCATGGGAGTGTTGAAGAAACGTATGAAGTTATGCTAATATTTTGATGAGTCAAATGGCGTCAATTCTAAAATCCTTTCGGCTTCTGTCGGACCCCACACGTCTGCGCCTGCTCCGACTGCTGCGGGAAGAGGAACTGACCGTCGCCGAGCTGCAGGAAATTCTCGCGATGGGCCAGAGCCGCATCTCGGCCAGCCTTGCGCTCCTGAAGCGCGAGGGACTCGTCATCGATCGCCGGGTCGGAAAGAACATCTTCTACCGCGCCGACCTCGCCGCGGATTCGCCGCTTGCCGGGCTGCTGACGCTCGCTGGCGACGAGATCGCGGAGTCGAAGCGCGACCTGACAGCCCTCGCCCTGACCCTGCGAAAACGCAAGGACCGCGCCGCGGAATACTTCAACCGCCTCGCCGGCAAATTTGGCCGCACCTACATTCCCGGCCGCTCGTGGCAGGCGCTCGCGCACGGCCTGCTCCAGCTCCTGCCGCCCATGGTCATCGCCGACCTCGGCGCCGGCGAAGGCACGCTCTCGCAACTCCTCGCCCGGCACGCCGAACGCGTGATCGCGGTCGATAATTCCGAGAAAATGGTCGAGTTCGGCGCGGCGCTCGCCCGCGACAACGGCTTCGCCAATCTCGAATACCGCCTCGGCGACATCGAGGCGCCGCCGATTGCCGATGGCGAGGTGGACGTCGCGCTGTTCAGCCAGGCGCTGCATCACGCCGCCCGCCCCCCGCGCGCCGTGGCCGAGGCATTCCGCATTCTCAAGCCCGGCGGCCGCATCCTCATCCTCGATCTCGCAAGCCATAACTACGAGCAGGCCCGCGAGCTCTACGCGCACCAGTGGCTCGGCTTCTCCGAGGTGGAGCTCGACGAAATGCTCACGAGCGCCGGCTTCCAGCGCATCGAGATCTCGACCGTCTCGCGCGAAAAACAGGCGCCGCATTTTCAGACGATCCTTGCGACCGCGGGGAAGCCTTAGAAATTTTTCCGTCACCTTTTCGCGGCGGACGGCACTGGATCACGATGAATCCAATCGAAGAATCCCAGTTGGTTTGCGCGGCACGGGGCGGTGATCGCGACGCGTTTGCGAGCCTTGTCGCCGAGCATCAGCAAATGGCCTGTGCCCTGGCTTACGCCCGGACGGGGTCGTTCGCGGCCTCGGAGGAAATCGCGCAGGAGGCCTTCCTCGCGGCGTGGAAGCAAATGGCGCTCGAGCCGCCGCGAAATTTTCGGGCGTGGCTGTGCGGGACGATTCGCCATCTCGCGGCGCGCTTCCATCGCGGGGCGGCGCGGTTCGAGGGCTTGGCCGTGGATGTCGCCGACGGCGCGCCGGGTCCGGATGAAGTCGCCGACGCCCGCGAGGAGGAGGCGCTGGTCTGGGCCTCGCTGGAGCAGCTGGCGGAGATTTATCGCGAGCCGCTCGTGCTTTACTACCGGCAGGATCGGTCGATTCGCGAGGTGGCGACGGCGCTGGACCTCAGCGAGGAGACCGTGCGCCAGCGTCTGTCCCGCGGGCGGGGGCTGCTGCGGGACACGGTGCAGGAAAAGGTGGAGTCGGCGCTGGCGCGGTCGGCCCCCGGGCCGGCCTTCACGCTGGCGGTGCTGGCGGCGGTTCCCGCGCTCAGCT